>NZ_JBLIQL010000001.1:0-9126 GCF_047525655.1 Pontibacter sp. 13R65 | reverse complement strand
CGGGGGAGGCGCTGCTGTTTTCGGGCCTGCCTGTGGGTTTTTATTCCTCTACCACGGCTAGCATACTTTGTATCTTAGCCTGCACAGAAGGGTCTTCTTGGTAAGCCATCATTATGTTTTCGTATTTCTCCATGCTCATGCCATCTTGCTCTATAGCTCGCTGCACTTCTGCCTGAACGGTAGGTTGCAACTCAATAATGCGCTCAGCTACTTTAGTAAAGGCTTCTTTCTCAGCCGCAGTAGCCTCAGCCTCCTCAATTCTCTCTTCCTGGTATGCCATCGCCAGCTCATTGAACTTGTTTACGTCCAGTTTCTCCTCTTCCAGAATAGTCAGCATGTTCTTTTCGTTCTCCTGCTGCAGTACCATTATCCTTTCACTGGCATCTATAAACTGCTGCAATTCTACCTCTGTAAAGTTAGCGTTCGGTTGTGCCTGTTGAGTTGCTGGTGGTGTAGTTTGCTGTGCAAAGGCTGCTTCCGAAAGACCAATAAGGCCAAGCGTAAAGGCAGCCACAACCATCCCCTTAAGTTTATTTTGTAATTTCATAAATATCTCCGTTCTAGCTAATTAATATTAAAATAGAATATATTTTGGCACGATTCTCATAAATGCCATAATTCCTATACTACCCATTGGACAAAATAGTTATCAAACCCCTTCCGCTTTACTAACAAAAATTGAATTATTCAAATTCACGCCATCTATTTATATCTATAATCAGAAGCTTTAATACTACCTAAATTATTTCCGTACAATACTTTTTTACAGGAATTGTGTTGTGTTAGCGATATAAATTTATCAGCGGCGAAAATTTACTGGCGCACATATTTTTTTTGGCCATTGCCTACACGAGCTCTCCAGGCTGGTGAGTAATAATTTCGATGAATAAACAGGAATAAATGGTTGTTATCATTCCCTTCTTTATCACGGTAGCTTAAAACTTTAAGGCCAGGGAGGTAACCAGCAGCAGGTTGTTATGTTTCTCGCCTTCTTCTCCTCTGAAAATACGGTTGTTGGCATGGTAACTTCGCGCTTCTGCCCGCCACAACAGGTTAGGTGCCGGCGCGTAATTGAGGTTAAGAGTGGTGCTGGATGTCTGAAAGCCGTCGGGAGTATCAGTAGCTATAATCAGCTGGTTTTTATCGTTATAATGTTCTGCTCTGCCAGAGAGGCTAAAGTGGGTGTTTAACTGGTAGCGCAGGAGCAACATGCCAGTGTACCAGGTGCCTGTTTCGCTACTGTTCCATAGCTCCTGCCGCCCCAGATCTGCACTACCTGCTACGGTTAGCCTATCGGAGAGCAGGTAGCTGGCGTACACGTTATGGAAGTAGCGGCGCTTAGCCTCAGTGCCCGAGGGCGCTTCGTTGCCATAGTAGTTGTTGTAGCTTAAGGTGAGTTGATCGGTGGGGGTATAACTGAAACTAAAGCCTAATGACTTGGCGTCGTTGGTTTCGGTTATGTTCTGCCAGCCATTCAGTACCAGAAACTGCAGTGTTACCTGCTCCGAAACTTCTGCCGTTACCTTGGCGCCTGTTTCGTAATAAGGAGAGTTTTCGGCCATGAGGGCACGGGTATATAGCTCGTTCTCGAAAGAAAAGGTAGACTCATATCCTATGTGCGAAGGCAATATGCCCATATCCAGCCACAGCCCCTGCCGCAGCCGCACTCCTACATTGGCTTGTGCTATGAGCCGGGTGAGCTCGTTGGGCTCAGCAGCGTAGTTGGCTTGCACATAAGTTCCTGTATGCAGGGCCAGCGTACTTCGTACACGATCGGTGCTATAGTCGGCCTGCAGAAAGGCCCAGTTCAGGTTAAATTCGTTGTGCCGAAAAGCTTGTGTGGTATAGAGCCGGGCTTTATCATTTGGTTTAGAGAAGTCGTAGCCGTAGTAAACATCTACGCCTCCACTTATTTGCACCGGCTTTACTTCTTCTTCTTTTGGATAAAGGCTATCTTGTATTTGCGCAGGAGCTATAACAGGGGTAAATGTCAATATGGCCAGCAAGAGGAGAAAGGGCATGGGCATAGTAAATTGTTGCTGCTTTGCATGCCTCAACGGCACAGCCACCATAACAGTTGTTTTAGGCATAACTCTTTAGTAGGCCATACATTATTACAACCTAATTATTCTAATCAAAACAGCCTTCCAGGGCCTTTTTCACCCTTTTGAGGTGAGGGGCATCGGAGCCCAAACCTCTTCTGCAACCACCTTAGCCTTTGTATGGCTTCAGGCGCTCCTCCTCTACGAGCAGCTTCCGGAGCAAGCCCTGCACCTCCTGCTTCTGGTAATCTTCCGGTGTTTGAATATGGGGCATGACCAGCTCCATTATCTCGTCCTGTTTTCGGCCTGTTTCCAGGGCGTAGGCATAAGGCAAATCAGAGAAGGTAACCATCGCGTAAAGTGGAATCCATTTATCAGGGTACTGGGCGTTTAGCTGGGCTTCGATTTTCTTGCGAAGCAGAAAGCGTGGGTCGGCTACTTTATCGCGCATTTCTATAAAGTTAAGCACGGCCAAGTCGGCAATGGCATCGGCATTAGGCTTACGACTGCGCTCAAATTGCTCGAATAGCTCCTGCCAATTGCCTGTAAACTGATCCAGCATCTGGTCCAACACCGTTATATCCTCGAACCCGGCGTTCATGCCCTGTCCGTAAAATGGAACTACGGCATGGGCCGCATCGCCTATCAGCACGGCCTTTCCTTCGAAAGACCAGGGAAAGCATTTAATAGTGACCAATGAGCCTACTGGGTTGGCAAAGTACTCCTGCGCCAGGTCCGGCATAAGCGGCACAGCATCCGGGAAGGCCTGTCGGAAAAATTGCAACAGGTGGTTGGTATTCTTGATTGAATCAAACGAGAGTTTACCTTTGTGAGGGAAAAACAGCGTGCAGGTAAAACTGCCATCTATGTTGGGCAAGGCAATCATCATATAATTACCGCGTGGCCAGATGTGCAGCGCATGCTTTTCCAGTTGCCAGCCGCCATCTGCAGCAGGCGGAATGGTAAGTTCTTTGTATCCGTACTCCAGGTAGCTCTGTGAATAATCATAGAGCTCTCGTTTGTGCATTTCGTTACGTACCGCCGAGTAAGCGCCATCGGCCCCAAAAAGAATGTCAGGCTGCACGCGCTCTTCCTGGTTTGTTACTTTATTTAGCAACTGCAGCTCGTTGGTGCGCACATGGAGGTTTATGAGTTGCCTGTTAAAGTGCAGGTTTATATTGCTTTTCTGCTCTGCGAGGTTAAGCAGTGCTGCATTAAGCCCGCCCCTCGATACCGAATAAATAAACTGCCCCTCTTTGCCATACGGCAAAAAAGACAGCTTTCCCTGATCGTCATGCATCATGCGTCCGTGCATCGGCACTGCCACCTGCCGTACCTCCTGCTCAATTCCAATGCCACGAAGTGCGCGCCAGCCACGGTCGCTAAGCGCCAAGTTAATAGAGCGGCCAGCCTCTTCGACTTTCAGGCGTTGGTCTGAGCGCCGCTCATATAGGTCTATCTTATGGCCACGCTTCGCCAGGTACAAAGAAAGCAGCGACCCCACAAGGCCAGCCCCCACAATGGCGATTTTTTTTGTTTCGCTCATAAGTAAACAGACACAGGTTAAAAGAAATAAGACAAAAGCCCTTTTTACAGTAGGATCTGCCCTATTATAGGTAAATATAGGTGCCAGGTGCTTGCAACTTGATAGCTGAACCTAACAAAGTTTTTATAATTTCTGAAAGCAGTATAGCCCTCTTTAAACTGTAAAGTAAGGGCTAAATTTGATAAAGACAATTCTGCGACTACGCTCTTTCATGTACATACCTGAAGGTGAGGTTAATGCGTGGTTCTACGGCGGTAGCTGTTTTGGGGATGCTGTGTTGCCAGAAATGTTGTGTAGAGCCTTGCATGAGCAACAAACTTCCGTGTTGCAGCGTGAGGTAATGGTTCTGCAGCTCCTTTTTGTACCTGTGCCGGAAACCGAACCGGCGCGTGCCGCCAAAACTCAGCGAGGCAATAGCAGGATGCTGCCCCAGCTCCGGCTCATTGTCTGCGTGCCAGCCCATGCTGTCGGAGCCGTTTCGGTAAAAATTCAGCAACACGCTGTTATAAGGCTTACCTGTTTGCTCCTCCAGCTTATGCTTTAGCTCTTGCAGCACCGGCAGCCAGGGTTGGGGCTGGTTGTATAGGCCGGAGTAGGTGTACCCTTTATCGCCGTACCAGGCCGTGAGCCGTGGCATGGGCAGCTTTTTGCCGAACATACTAATGTGTTCCTGCTGCCAGGCCACTTGCTCTTGCAGCTGCGCAAAGTAATGGCAACTTTCCTGCTGACTGAAAAAAGCGGGCACATAGTATACTTCGGCATCGGGCAGGGGCAACTGTTGCCAGTTTTTATCAGCGTTTAGGCTCATCTTTATCTTGCTCAGCAGCTTCATGGGCCGCTTTTTTTTCGTCTTTCTTTACCTTGCCCCTAAACATATCTGCCACTTGCAAAGCCGAATCTTTAAAAGGCTCCAAAATGTATTTTACACCAGCATCCTGAAGTATGGCGGCATCGTCTGCACTGCGGGCAGTTAAGGCAACACGGCCTTTGTAACCAGCATGATTCAGTAACCGGAGCAGCCTGATGTTTGCATTTACATCGGGCACGGTACTGATGATGTTAGATGATTGAGTCAGAGGTAGCACTTCATCCAGGTCGGGGTCTTCGACATCGCAATACACAGCCTCCAGGTCTTCGCCTGCCCATTTGTTTACCACTGCCGGGTTAATGTCTGCTCCAATGTAATGTAAGCCTTCTTCTTTTAGCGCCTTTGCCACACTACTGCCATAGCTGCCCAGCCCGAATATAAGCACATCAATTTTCTTGTCATCTTCTTCCAGTTCGGCGGGCTTATCGGGCTTCTTTTTCTCAAAAACACTCAGCAGCGGTGAGAGCAGATCGAAGAGCTGATCGGAGAACATCACCATGTAGGTGGAGAGGGTAATGGTAACCAGACCTACCAGTGTAATCAGCCCAAGTGTATCTTCTTCTATGTGTCCGATGCTAAGGCCCATGTTTGCCAGAATAAGCGAGAATTCACTAATCTGCGCCACAGTAAGCCCTGCTTTAAACGAAGTACGCTTGTGGTAGCCCATAATGCCCATTATAACCAGCACAATAACCGGATTGCCTACCAGCACGAAAACAGAGAAAATAAGAGATGGCACTATCTGGGCTCCCATAGCGCCCAAGTCGAGTTGCGAACCCAGGTCGAGGAAGAAGAAGAGCAGCAAAAAGTCACGGATACTGGTGAGCCTCCCACTCACCACCTCGCGATATTGTGTGGAGGCCAGTGAGATTCCGGCCAGAAAAGCGCCAACCTCTTTGCTAAAGCCCAGGTAATCGCCCAAAGCCGCCAGCAGAATAGCCCAGCCAATAGAGAACAGCACCAGCAGTTCCTGCGAGTCGGCCAGCATATTCGTGAGCTTTGGAATCACATATTTCATCAGCAGCACCACTACCGCCAGCATACCCAGGCCCTTGCCAAATACATACAGCAGTTCCATGCCTACGGGCCTCTCCGACTCCGCCCCTAGTGCCGAGAGCACAATCATCACAATCACGACTACTATATCCTGCACAATTAAGAAGCCGAGAGCAATCTGCCCGTGCAATTGGTTTATTTCCTTTTTGTCGGAAAGCAGCTTTACAATAATAATGGTGCTGGAAAAGGTGAGGGCAATAGCTATGTATACCGCTACCAGCCACTCAAACCCAAGCAAGATTCCGATCAGGAAACCAAAAAGCGAGGTAAAGAGCACCTGCCCCAGCCCCGTGAGCATCGCTACCTTACCCGTAGATTTTATAAGGTTTACATCCAGCTTCAGCCCCACTACAAACAACAGAATGGCAATGCCCATTTCGGCCAGTAAGCCAACTTCACGCTCCGAGTTCAGCAAATTCAGCACAGAGGGTCCCACCACAATGCCCACTGCAATAAAAGAAACTATGAGCGGCTGACGTAGCACACGCCCCACAGCCCCCACAGCTACTGCCAGAAAAATGATCAGGGCGAATTCATAAAACTGGTTATCAATAAGTTCAGCAAGATTCATATAATTAGATTATTTTTTAGGCCCACCAAGATTTACAAGAATCCTGAACAAAGGCATTTGTATTTAAATGTTTTCAGTTTTCAGTCTCCAGTGTTCGGAGTCACTGCTTTGCCTACACCTCGTCTGGCGCCTGATCTGGGGCAAGTGTCGTGCTAATGCCTTTCTTACGATCTACATCCAACTGCCGCATGGCTCTGGAGGCAGTGAGGCCATGCAGAATAATCGACACCATCACAATAAAGCCTACTATAGACCAAAGCTGATCTACCTCTTCAAAGTTATGCTTGCTCAGAGCAAACGAGAGATAATAAAAGGACCCAATACCCCGGATACCAAAAAAGCAGATGGCCAGCTTCTCTTGCCTGGAGGAGTGCGTGCCAACCAGGCTAGGCAGTGTGGAAAGTGGCCTTATAATAAACAAGAATGCCAGGCCGATTAAAGCTCCCTGCCAGGTCAGGTGGTCGAGCAGCCCCGATACAATACTGCCACCAAACAGCATGAGGAGTATAACCATCACGATGCGCTCTATCTGGTTAATAAAATCATGCATTTCCACGTGGTACTCATCGTCTTTTTCGAAGCTGCTCAAAGTAAGAGCCGTTACAAACACCGCAATGAAGCCGTAGCCATGCACAAACTCTGTGAAACCATATGAAACCAGTGTGGCAGAAAGTGCCAGAAAACCATCGGAGGCTTTCGGGAAGCTTGTTTTTCTAGGTAGGGTAAAAACCAGGTAAGCCAGCACTCTGCCAATAGCGTAGCCCATAAATACACCTGCCGCAATCCGGTACAGGAGGTCGCGCATTATCCAATCTGCTAACCAGTTGCTGCCGCTTACAGCCGTTGTGGCCAGCACCACCGCCAGCCATGTAAACGGGAAAGCGGAGCCATCGTTTAGTCCGGCTTCAGAGGTTAAAGAAAACCGAACCACATCTTCCTCTTTTTCGTCGGGTGGCCCTACCTGCACCTGCTCGGCCAGCACCGGATCAGTTGGAGCCAGCACAGCCCCCAGCAGCACAGCAGCTGCTACAGAAAAGCCCAGCAGACTCCAGCCCAGTAAAGCCAGCGCACCAATACTCAACAGCATCGTAATACTTACCAGCCGGAACGGAATACGCCAGTGTTGTAAGCTAAACTTGCGCCTGATTTTCAGGCCAGTGCCCATAAGCGAGATAATAACGCTTAGCTCCGTCAGGTGCACTGCATAAGTCTCTCCCCTGATTGGATTTGGTGAAGGCAGGTCGAATGGCACCCAATACACAAACATTCCAACCAGCAGGTAAATAATTGGATAAGAAATAAAAGTCCTCTCCGTCAGTCGCGGCACCCAGGCCATAGAAAGAGCGGCAATTCCTATTACAGTGGTAGCAATTATATATTTATCCATTATTTTTACTTTTATAGGAGTCGCTGCAGCGTTACGTAACTGTGCTGTTATGTTGGTGTGAGGATCAAAACTGACATAATACGCATACAGCAGCATCACAGCCTTTGTTGCATAAGTAGTGGAGGTTCAGGCACAAACGAAGAGATATTGGAAAAGATAGAAGATTTTTTAGTTGCCTTTAGCAACGCCGCCTGGGGGCTGCCGCTGCTCTTTCTGCTGATGGGAGGTGGGTTTTACTTTACGTTTTACTCTGGTTTTCTACCGTTCCGCCACCTGGGCCATGCCATAAATGTGCTTCGTGGCAAGTACGACGACCCTGACGATCCTGGCGACATCAACCATTTCGAAGCGCTATCAAGTGCGCTTGCGGCTACAGTGGGCATGGGCAATATAAGCGGAGTGGCAGTAGCCATTGCCACTGGCGGTCCGGGAGCTTTGTTCTGGATGTGGGTAAGCGCCTTTGTAGGAATGTCTACGAAGTTCTTTACCTGCTCGCTGGCCGTTATGTACCGTGGCAAAGACAGCTTTGGGCACCTGGAAGGAGGCCCTATGTATGTGATAACCGAAGGTCTGGGTCAAAAGTGGAAACCATTGGCTGTCTTTTTTGCCATTGCGGGCATGTTTGGAGCTTTGCCCATATTTCAGGCAAACCAGCTGACGCAGGTGATACGGGAGGTGGTGCTGGTGCCAAACGGGTTTGCCGCTGCCGAAAACACTTTTTATGCTGACCTTACCATTGGCCTTGCGCTGGTATTAATCGTATCGCTGGTTATTTTCGGAGGAATTAAACGTATTGGAAATGTGGCCTCTAAAATGGTTCCAAGCATGGTGGTGCTGTATATGCTGGCCGTCTTGTACATTATGGCTGTAAACTATACAGCTGTTCCGGCAGCTTTTGCTCTCATTTTAGAAGATGCGTTTACAGCCGAAGCCGTGCTGGGCGGAGCCGTGGGAGCCATTATAATAGCAGGCGCACGCAGGGCAGCTTTCTCAAACGAGGCAGGCATAGGCACAGCGGCCATGATGCACGGCGCTGCCAAAACCGACGAGCCCATACGCGAAGGATTAGTAGCCATGCTGGGCCCGCTCATTGATACCATTGTGGTCTGCACCCTTACCGGCCTTGCCATTATTGTAACGGGGGCCTGGCAAAGCTCCGATGGCAACGGCGTTACCATGACGGCGAGTGCTTTTAATGAGGCCATGCCGGGCTTTGGAAGCTATGTGCTGGTGCTATGCGTTATGATTTTTGGTTTCACCTCTCTGTTCTCCTACTCCTATTACGGCACCAAATGCCTGGGCTTTCTGCTAGGTGCCAAGTATAAAAAGTACTACAACTATTTTTATGTAGCCACCATTGTGTTTGGAGCCACCGCCACCATGACCGCTATCATTAGCCTCATAGACGGCATGTACGCCATGATGGCCATTCCGACCATGACCTCTGCCTTGCTACTTTCACCTAAGGTAAAAGCGGCAGCTAAAGATTATTTTATAAGAATGAAAGAATTGGTAAGGAGTTGATAGTCGGATTTTAACGTGAACTCGGGAATTAAGCCAATGTTCTGGCGAGGTTAAACTTTTTGTTTTTGTGGTCGAGAAAGGTGTAGGCGGTCAGACCTGAGAGGATGTGGACCAGGGCGTTGATGGGGTTTC